>NZ_WSPD01000047.1:0-344 GCF_026319105.1 Enterobacter sp. HSTU-ASh6
TGTGTGTCGTTTCAATTTTCAGCTTGATCCAGATTTTTAAAGAGCAAAACTTCGCAGTGCACCTTTTCAGGTTCACTCTGAAGTTTTCTTGTGTTCGCAGTAAAAGATGGTGGAGCTATGCGGGATCGAACCGCAGACCTCCTG
Organism: Enterobacter sp. HSTU-ASh6; assembly: GCF_026319105.1. Lineage (NCBI taxonomy): Bacteria > Pseudomonadati > Pseudomonadota > Gammaproteobacteria > Enterobacterales > Enterobacteriaceae > Enterobacter > Enterobacter sp. HSTU-ASh6. Next base: position 145 of record NZ_WSPD01000047.1, read on the forward strand.
CGTGCAAAGCAGGCGCTCTCCCAGCTGAGCTATAGCCCCATCGTTGATAACCTCTTCAAATTTGCTTCGCAAATTTGGTAGGCCTGAGTGGACTTGAACCACCGACCTCACCCTTATCAGGGGTGCGCTCTAACCACCTGAGCTACAAGCCTGTAGAGGTTTTTACTGCTGTTTTTCATCAGACAATCTGTGTGAGCACT
>NZ_WSPD01000048.1:0-344 GCF_026319105.1 Enterobacter sp. HSTU-ASh6
GGCAACACCATCACCGTCTATAACGGCGACAGGGTGATTGGCACCGCGAAAGTGCAGGCCGACGGCACCTGGTCCCTGGAGCCGACCACCCCGCTGCCGGACGGGAAGTACACCCTGACGGCGAAAGAGACCGACAGCGTGGGCAATGTCTCCGGTCCGTCCGGCGAGTACATCATCAACGTGGCCACCGTGCCGCCGCAGGCACCGACGCTGGACACCGTCTATGACGACGTGGCCCCGCACGCGGACTACCTGCAGAAGGGCGATGTCACCAACGACACCACCCCGACCCTGAGCGGCAGCAGCGGCGTGGCGGGCGGCACCATCAGCATCTACGACAACGG
>NZ_WSPD01000049.1:0-314 GCF_026319105.1 Enterobacter sp. HSTU-ASh6
ACCATGCCCGCCTTCAGCACCGTTCATACCCTGATGGCCCGTCACGGCCTGCTGCCGGGCACTTCACCGGGCATTCCCGCCACGGGACGGTTCGAACATGACGCGCCCAACCGGCTCTGGCAGATGGATTTTAAGGGCCACTTTCCCTTTGGCGGTGGCCGCTGCCATCCGCTCACTTTGCTGGACGACCACTCCCGTTTTTCCCTGTGCCTGGTGCACTGTAACGATGAACGTCGTGAGACCGTGCAGCAGCAGCTGGTCAGCGTGTTTGAACGCTACGGCCTGCCGGACAGGATGACGATGGATAACGGCTC